>NZ_JBHTGV010000002.1:0-21720 GCF_042675445.1 Cohnella sp. GCM10027633
ACTTTCGATCTCTTGAATGATGGCTAATTTCTCTAAAGCTTTAAGTTTATTTTTGGACATGAAAATGCTCCCCTCACGACAAACAGGTTTTATTATTTCACCTGTCTACCGTGTGGGGAGCATATCACAATGGGTGGTCTTCTTTCATTAAGGAGGTGAAAACCCATGACCAAAGACCAAGCCCTCGCCGGCACCATCGGAGGCATACTCCTCCCTCTCTTCGAGTTCTTCTACGGAGAAGGCAAAGCCGTCCTCGGAGCGGTGCTCGCGCTAGCCTTCTTCATCGGCCTCGACTGGCTGTCGGGGACGAGCGCAGCGCGCAAAGACCGCACATATGCATCGCATTACGGGATCGATGGAGTGTTCCGATCGTTCTTCATGCTGCTGCTGCCGGCGGGAGGGCATCTGTTGGACGAGGTGCTGATGAGCCCGGGCATCGTGTTCGGAGTGCTCGTCGCGGGGCTGCTGTACCATACGATCAAGTCCATGACGGCGAACGCGGTCCGGGCGGGATGGGCGAATTGGTTGCCGATCAGCGTCATCGATCTCGTCACGGAGTGGGTACAATCGGAGATCGAGTCGAAGCTGAGCCGATCGCTGCAGCGACGGGATGATCGGAGCATAGGGAGATAGCCCTATGACCGACTCATGACCAAAACAGTGACCGGACGATGACCAACCGAAGCGGCTCGCATGTTATCATCTGACCTAGAAATGCATAAATATTCCTATTGCCAGCAACGCGAGTGACCAAGCATGAATATCTTAACGTTAGAGGGGAGGGGAATAACGTGACGACGAAAGGCATTGATTGCGCGCAGCCGATCCCAGCGAACACCGCCAAGGCGATCGCGGCGCAAGGCTACGAGTTCGCGGCGAGGTACCTCGTGCCGTCCAACTATGCGTGGAAGCGATTGACGCGCAAGGAAGCGGAAGGCATCACCCAAGCGGGCATGCAGATCATCAGCGTATACGAGACGACGGCGAGCCGGCCGGCGGGCGGAGCGTCGTATGGGCGCGAAGACGGGAAGCTGGCGCTTCAAGAGGCGATCGCGATCGGGCAGCCGGAGGGCTCGGCGATCTACTTCGCGGTCGACTACGACGCGCAGCCGAGTGATTATGACGCGATCGAGGCGTACTTGCGCGCAGCGGCCGCGGAGATCGGGGCGTATGGGACAGGCGTCTACGGCTCGTACGCGGTTGTCGAGGAGATGCGGAAGCGGGGCGCGGCGAAGCACCTGTGGCAGACCTATGCGTGGAGCCACGGCAAGAAGTCCGCCTCTGCGAACGTGTGGCAATATCAGAACGGCGTCACCGTCGCCGGCCATCCCGTGGATTTGAACGAATCCTACGGAGACGAGGGATGGTGGAATACGAACGAGGAGGAAGACAAGGCGATGAGCGCTGAAGACGCGGATAAAATCATTCGGTTCCTGAGCGCGGGCTGGTTCGCGACGGAGGATCCCGAGGCGCGGGCGGAGTTCAACCGGCTCGCCAACGAAGTACGCAAGGCGGCAGGGCTGCCGACGGAATAATGCGCGATACCAAGGGACAGATCCGGGCACGATCGGATGCTGTCCCTTTTTTCATGAAAAAGAAGATTTCTTCCGATCATTGTAGTATGATAAGGAGAAGTGTTTAAAGGCGTTGAAAGCTTGATCTTGGGGTGAAACAGATGACGGAATTAGCCGCTGGCGGTCGTTCTCCGTCCAACCATCTGCTGCGTAGGGATGTGCGCTTTCTAGGTAACATCTTGGGTGAAGTGCTCGTGCATCAGGGTGGACGCGAACTGCTGGAACATGTTGAGAAAATTCGCGAGATGAGCAAGTCGCTTCGCGCGGAAGCTTCGCCGGAGCTGTACGAAGAATTCATGAATACGATCAAGACGCTCGAGCCGGGCATTCGGCACAGCGTCATTCGCGCGTTCGCCATTTACTTCCAATTGGTGAACATCGCGGAGCAGAACCATCGGATTCGCAGAAAAAGGGACTACGAGCGTTCGGCGGGAGAATCGGTTCAACCGGGTTCGATCGAGAGCATCGTGCAGGAAATGAAGAGCAAGAGCTTGCCGGTCGAGGAAGTACAAGCGATGCTTCGCGATATCTCTCTGGAGCTCGTCATGACGGCTCATCCGACGGAAGCGACGCGTCGCGCGGTGCTCGATATTCATAAACGGATCGCCGACGAAGTGATGGAGCTGGACAATCCGACGCTGACGCACCGCGAGCGCGAGAAGCTTCGCGACAAGCTGCTCAACGAAGTGCTGACGCTCTGGCAGACGGACGAGCTCAGGGACCGCAAGCCGACCGTGCTCGACGAAGTGCGCAACGGCATGTACTTCTTCCACGAGACGCTGTTCGACGTTCTTCCGGAAGTCTACGAAGAGCTCGAGCGTTGCCTGACGAAGTTCTATCCGGAACAAGCTTGGCACGTGCCGACGTACCTTCGGTTCGGCTCTTGGATCGGCGGCGACCGCGACGGCAACCCATCGGTCAAGGCGGACATCACGTGGAGAACGCTGCACATGCAGCGCAACCTCGTCATCCATAAGTACGAGAACATCATCAAGGCGCTTATGCGCCAGATGAGCTTCAGCACGACGATCGTGAACGTAAGCCCGGAGCTGCTCGACTCGATCAAGCAGGACGCCTCGCGGCTCGAGCTGCGCACGGTGGAACCGTGGACGAACGATCAAGAGCCGTACCGAGTCAAGCTGACGTACATGCTGCAGAAGCTGCAGAACATGCGCGACGACGACTTCAAGGGCACGAACAAGCGCTACCATTCGGTAGACGAGATGCTCGCGGACTTGGCGCTCATCGATCGCAGCCTGCGTCACCATTACGCGGATTACGTCGCGGACACGCAGTTGAAGAAGTTCATTCGCCAAGTGGAGCTGTTCGGCTTCCATCTGGCCGCGCTGGACGTGCGCCAGCATAGCAAGGAACATGAGAACGCGATGGTCGAGATCCTCGCCAAAGCGGGCATCACGAACGACTATTCGGCGCTTAACGAGAAGGACAAGATCGAGCTGCTCCATCGTATTCTCGGAGATATGCGTCCGCTCTTGCACGAGACGGCGGAATTGAGCGAGATGACGAAGGAAGTGCTTGACGTTTATCGCACGATCCAACGCGCCCAGGCCGAGTTCGGCCGCGGCTGCGTCTCGAGCTATCTGATCAGCATGACGCAAGGCGCCAGCGATCTGCTCGAGGTTATGGTGTTCGCGAAGGAAGCCGGGTTGTTCAGACGGAACAAGGACGGCAGCGTCACGAGCACGCTCCAAGCGGTGCCATTGTTCGAGACGATCGACGACCTGCACGAAGCGCCGGCGATCATGAAGACGCTGTTCGAGCTTCCGATCTACCGCGAATGCTTGGCGAACATGGGCAACCTGCACGAGATCATGCTCGGCTACTCCGACAGCAACAAGGACGGCGGCATGGTGACGGCGAACTGGGAGCTTCGCGTCGCTCTTAACGACTTGACCCGCACGGCGAAGGAACACGACGTTCGCCTGAAGTTCTTCCACGGTCGCGGAGGCGCGCTCGGACGGGGCGGCATGCCGCTGAACCGAAGCATTCTCGCCCAACCGCCGCACACGATCGGCGGAGGCATCAAGATTACCGAGCAAGGCGAAGTGCTGTCCTCCCGCTACTCGATGAAGGGCATCGCTTACCGCAGCTTGGAGCAGGCGACGAGCGCGCTGATCCTCGGCGCTTACCTTGCGCGCTATCCGCAGCAGGAGAAGTCGTCCGAAGCCGAGTGGGAAGAGATCATGCGCGGAATCTCCGAGGACGCGCAGACGAAGTACCAGGATCTGATCTTCCGCGATCCGGACTTCATGACGTTCTTCAAGGAATCGACGCCGCTGCCGGAAGTCGGCGAGCTGAACATCGGTTCCCGCCCTTCCAAGCGGAAGGGAAGCGACCGCTTCGAGGACTTGCGCGCGATTCCGTGGGTATTCGCTTGGACGCAGAGCCGTTACTTGCTGCCGGCATGGTACGCCGCGGGAACGTCGTTCCAGAAGTTCGTCGGCACGGACGCATCGCGCCTCGAGGTGCTTCGCGTCATGTACCGCGAATATCCGTTCTTCCGCTCGCTCGTCGATAATCTGCAGATGGCGCTCGCCAAGGCCGATCTTACGATCGCAAGGCAATACGCGGCGATGATTAACGACGACACGATCCGGACTCGGATATTCACCTTGATCGAGGAAGAATACGCGCGGACGCAGGACATGATTCTGAAGATCACCGGTCAAGAGGACATCCTCGACAATACGCCGGTTATCCAAGAATCGATTCGCCTGCGTAACCCGTACGTCGATCCGCTCAGCTACATGCAGGTGCAACTGCTGGCCGAGCTGCGCAGCTTGCGCTCGCAGAACGGCGACGACGCGGAGCTGCTCCGCGAAGTGCTGCTGACGATCAACGGCATCGCCGCCGGCCTTCGCAATACCGGTTGATCATTCACGTATAAGCAGGCTCGGGTGCAAACCTGAGCCTCTTTTTACATACGAAAGCGGGTATACGCGTACATGGGACCGAAGAAGAACCACCTCTGGGCCGTCGTGCTGGTGCTGATCGGCGCGAGCTGTTACGGGATCGGCTCCTCCGTCTATAAGCTGGCGCTGGACGACGGGTGGGAAGCGGCGCACTTAACGTTCATGCAAGTGCTGTCGGGGACGGCGCTGCTCTGGTTGGCGATGGCGTCGCGGGGGTTATTGCGGCGCATGCGGGGCGGCAGAGGAGCTACGGGGGCGGCGAACGGGATCCGAGCGAGACGCGAATGGCTGAAGCTGACGCTGATCGGCATCGTGGGGTTGGCGCTGACGACGCTCTTCTATAATGAAGCGCTTGTCCGAATCGACGCTTCGCTGGCAATCGTCTTGCTTTTTCAATTCACGTGGATTACCATCTTGCTAGAAAGCATTCGCAAACGCGCGCGGCCGAAGCGGTCGGAGTGGCTAGCCATGCTCTGCATCGCGGCCGGCACGGTGCTCGCGGTCGGGTTGCTCGAGCAGGACTTCAGCCGGGTCGACGGCATGGGCGTGCTGTACGGATTGCTGTCCGCCGTTACCTACAGCCTGTTCTTCTTCCTGACGGACTTCCTTCCGGCGGAGCTTGACTCTATCGCCAAGTCGTCCGTCATGTCTACCGCATCCCTGGCGTTCGTCGCTCTCTTGCACGTTCCAACGGCGTTCGATTGGAGCGGCAGCGGCCAGATCTTCTGGTGGGGATTGCTGCTCGGATTATTGAATACGGCTATACCGTTCTTTTTCTTCAACGTTGGCATTCCGAAGCTGGGAGGCGGCCTAGCCGCGCTGCTCGGCTCGATGGAACTGCCCGCGGCGGTCATCGCCGCGTACTTCCTCCTGAGCGAGCCGCTGTCCGCATGGCAGTCGGGGGGAATCTTGCTCATATTGTTCGGCATATGGGCGGCGCAGAAGCGCGCGAACGATTCGTCGTTCGCAATAGCCGGCGAAGAAGGCGAGGATTGACTTTGAAGCCATTGGAGACGCGACTGGCGCGATTGGCCCGCAAGGGAGATCAGCGCGCGTTCGCGGAGATCGTGGAATTATATAAAGACAAGCTCTTCCACCTGGCCAACCGGATGACGGGCAATCGGCAGGAGGCGGAGGACGTCGTTCAAGAGACGTTCCTGCGGGTGTACAAGAACTTGGACCGTTACGACGAGAACCAGAAGTTCTCGACGTGGATCTACCGGATCGCGACGAACCTGTGCATCGACCGGCTGCGCAAGCGGCGGGCCGTGTACTCGCTCGACGCGGAGTCGAGCGATCATGACGGGCTGGACGGCTATTCGATGATGCCGAGCGACGAACGGACGCCGGAGAGCGAGCTGCTCTTGTCCGAGACGCAGCGGATCATTCAAGAGGCGATCTCCACGCTGCCGGTGAAGTACAAGTCGATCATGATCCTACGTTATATGCAGGATCTATCCCTCCAGGAAATATCCGACGTCCTCGACATGCCCGTCACGACGGTGAAGACGAGGGTGCACCGGGGCCGGGAGTTTCTCCGGAAGAAGCTGGAGCACAAGCTGTAAGCGATTCGATCGAATGAGTTGAAACCTTACGGGGATGTTCAACGTACTGTATAGAAGCTACGCTCGCGGGCGCTAACACTTACCGCAGAAGAAAGGGATGGCAGATATGAAGTGCAACGTTGCCGTCGCATCGATACACGAATACTTGGATGGAGACCTGTCGCGGGACGACGCCAAGCTCCTTCAGCAGCATCTGAAGGGCTGCGAAGCTTGCAGCGGCAGATTGGACGCGCTCGAGAAGACGAACGCGTTCGTCCAGTCGCTGCCGGTCGAGAAGGCGCCATCCGATTTAACCGATCGCATTATGAAGTCGTTGCCGAAGTCGCGCCGTCCCGCGTCGTGGACCTCGTGGGTTCGCCGTCATCCGGCCGTGTCGGCCGCGGCGATCTTCATGGTCGTCATGCTCTCGAGCTTCGTCGCCATGTGGAATCAAGACCGGGAGCTGTCGGTGTCCGGCGATCTCGATCACGTCATCATCGAAGGAAACAAGGTCATCGTTCCCGCAGGCGAGCACGTGAAGGGCGACTTGACCGTCGTGAACGGCATCGCGCAAGTCGACGGGGAGCTCGAAGGCGACCTGACGGTAATCGACGGCAGCTACACGCTGGCATCGACCGCGCACATCGCCGGAGAGATCAAGGAGATCGACCGGGCGGTCGATTGGATCTGGTATAAAGTCAGCTCATGGTTCGGTACGCTGGCATACGGTACGTAAGGTAAGGTATGATGTACGTATGAGATCCGGATCGCGCTACAGCCTCTTCGGATAACGGAGAGGTTTTTTTATGTAAACGACAGGATTTCTTGGTAAACGCAGAGAAAGATTAAAGGATAAGATACGCTCAATTCCGACATTAATCGTCACAACCATTCCAGCGCGCCGGGACGGGGGGCAAGCGTCTTGGACAACTATTTCGCCGGGTTGACCTTCAAGAACTCGATCAAAGATATTATCGACATCCTCATCGTCAGTTACATCATCTATCGATTGATCATCATGGTGAGGGGTACGCGGGCGGTCCAACTGTTGAGAGGCATCATGCTCCTCATCATCGTGTGGGCGGTCAGTACGTGGCTGGATCTCTATACGCTGAAGTGGCTGATGAATCAGATGTTCACTTTCGGCGTCGTTACCGTGCTCATTATTTTCCAACCGGAGCTGCGGCGGGCGTTGGAGCAGCTCGGACGAGGCAAGCTGTTTACGCGGACGTCGCCGGAGGAGCAGGATGTCAGCCATCAGATAAACGAAGTTATTAAGTCGGTTAATTATTTAGCCCCTCGAAAGATCGGGGCATTAATCGTCTTCGAGCGCAACACGGGGCTTAACGATTATCTCGAATCGGGCATCAAGATGAACTCGAAGCTCAGCTCCGAGTTGCTCAGCAACGTGTTCGTGCCGAATACGCCGCTGCACGACGGGGCGGTCATCATACGGGGCA
This sequence comes from Cohnella sp. GCM10027633, assembly GCF_042675445.1. Lineage (NCBI taxonomy): Bacteria > Bacillati > Bacillota > Bacilli > Caryophanales > Paenibacillaceae > Cohnella > Cohnella sp. GCM10027633. Next base: position 7,512 of record NZ_JBHTGV010000002.1, read on the forward strand.
ATCAGATCATGGCGGCCGGATGCTACTTGCCGCTGTCGGAGAATCCGTTCATTAGCAAAGAACTCGGCACGCGCCATCGCGCGGCGATCGGCATAACCGAGGTGTGCGATGCGATCTCGGTCATCGTCTCCGAAGAGACGGGACAAGTATCCCTCGCGATCAACGGTCAGATCGTGCGCGACATCAAGGAAGAATCGCTGATCTCGAAGCTGTTCGAAGAGCTGCGGCCGCAGTTCAAGACGAAGAACGCGGAATGGGCGTTCTGGAAGCGGAAGGAAGGTGGCAGCCGTGGATAAATGGCTCAACCACCCGACGGCCGCGAAGCTGGTCGCGCTGGCGCTCGGCATTCTGATGTGGGCGGGCGTCCACTATAATCCCGATAACCCGCCGAACACGGTCGCTTCGACGCTGAAGACGAAGACGTATACGTTGAACGTACAGCCTTTCGGAATGGACGAGCGCAACTTCGTGTTGGCGGCGATCGAGCCGAAGAGCGTGAAGATCAAGGTGAGCGGGTCGAGCACGGCGTTGCTCGCCAAGCCGGAAGACTTCAAGCTGCAGCTCGATCTGAGAACGCTGGGCGAAGGCACGCATAATGTAGATATAGACGCGAACCTGCCGAGGGGACTCGAATTGCTGGAGACGACCCCGTCAAAGGTGCAGGTCACGCTGATCGCCCTCGAGACGAAGGAATTCGAAGTCGAGGTCGAGATGGAGGGATCTCCCGCGAAGGGCTACAAGGCGGGTACTCCGATCATTAAACCGAGCAATAAAGTGCACGTCACGCTGCCGGACAATACGATGTCGGAGGTCGTCAGCGTCAGGGCGAAGATCTCCGTCGAAGGCGAGCAGGAGACGATCAAGAGCAAGGGCGTGAAGCTGGCCGCGTACGACGAAGCCGGCAGACTCATCGAAGGCGCGAAGCTCGACCCCGCGGTCGTCGAAGTCGAGATCCCGATTACGAATCCGTTCAAGACGATTCCGGTGCAGTTCCGGCTAACCGGGCATATGCCGGCGGGTCTAAGCATCTCGTCGTTCAAGCCCGTCACGGAAGAGGTTACGGTGTACGGTCCGCAGGAAGAACTGGATAAGCTTGAATTCCTCGATGCGGAAGTGAAGCTCGACGACTTGAAGAATTCCGGCAAGATCATGGTTCCGTTGAGGGCGTCCGCCCCGATTACCGAGGTGTCGCCGGGAGAGATCGAGATCGCCGTCGAAGTCGTGTTGTCGGAGACGAGGATGCTGGAAGGTCTGCCGATCGTCTGGAAGGGACTCGGAGAGAACCTCACCGTTACGATCGTCGATCCTTCGACGGGCAAAGCGGACATCGTCGTGCAGGGCGCGCCGTCCATCCTCGGCAACTTGAAGCCGGGAGACGTGGACGTGTACGCGGACCTCAGCGGACGCGGTCCGGGTACGCACACGCTGCCGCTTAACGTGAACCTGGAGAGGTTCATGGAGCAAGCGGGAGGTACGAATAGCATTACGGTAGAGATTACGAGCGACGTACCGGCTACCGTTCCCGGAGAGGGCGAAGACGGTGCGACGGAAGGCGAAGCGGATACGCCTGCGGATGCGGGGGTTGAAGCCGGAGACGGCGGAGACGCTCAGACGGATGCGACGAATCCGTAAGCATGCGGCACGCCAATAGCAGCGAAGAACGACAGGATGAAGGAGCATATCGGAACGCATATGGGAAAATATTTCGGAACGGACGGGGTACGCGGCGTCGCGAATCAAGGTTTGACGCCCGAGCTCGCTTATAAGATCGGCCGCTGCGGCGGCGTAGTATTGGCAGGACGCGCGGAGCGGCCGAAGGTCATTATCGGCTGCGATACGAGGATATCCGGCGCGATGCTGGAGAGCGCGCTCGTCGCGGGACTGTTATCGATCGGGGCGGACGTCGTCCGTCTCGGCGTCGTCAGTACGCCGGCTGTCGCTTACTTGACTCGCGTGCTCGGCGCTGAAGCGGGCGTCATGATCTCGGCGTCGCATAATCCGGTAGAGGATAACGGCATTAAGTTCTTCGGCGGCGACGGCTTCAAGCTGCTCGACGAGACGGAGGCGGAGATCGAGCGCCTGATGGATGCCGAGGAAGACACGCTGCCTCGTCCGGTGGGCGGAGCAATCGGCACGCTTACGACGGATCTGACGGCGAAGCAACGGTATCTGGATTACCTCAAGACGACGGTAAGCCAATCGTTCGCCGGCGTGAAGCTCGTGCTCGACTGCGCGCACGGGGCGGCTTACGAGCTGGCTCCCGAAGTGTTCCGCGCGCTGGGCGCGGACGTCGTCACGATCGGCGCGGAGCCGAACGGCCTGAACATTAACGCGGGCGTAGGCTCGACGCATCCGGAGCTGCTCGCGGCGAAGGTGAAGGAAGTCGGCGCGGATCTCGGCCTGGCGTTCGACGGCGACGCGGACCGGTTGATCGCGATCGACGAGAACGGCGAAGAAGTCGACGGCGATTATATTCTGTGCATCTGCGGCGATGCGATGCGCCGGGCGGGGCGATTAGCGAAGGATACGGTCGTCACGACGGTCATGGCGAACCTCGGGTTCTTCAAGGCGGCAGGCCAGCTCGGGCTGCAGACGGCGAAGACGGCGGTCGGCGACCGCTACGTCATGGAAGAGATGGTGAACGGCGGCTACAACCTGGGCGGCGAGCAGTCGGGGCACGTCATCTTCCTCGATTACAGCACGACCGGGGACGGCATTCTGACCGGCTTGCAGCTCGTGGACACGATCGCGGCGTCCGGCAAGAAGCTTGGCGAGCTGAAGCGGATGATGAGCAAGTTTCCGCAGGTGCTCGTGAACGTAAGAGTCGCGGACAAGTCGCGTTATCCGGGCAACGTCGCGATTCTGGAAGCGGTTCGAGCGGCGGAAGCAGAGCTCGGCGACAACGGCCGCGTGCTCGTCCGTCCGTCGGGAACGGAAGCGCTCATCCGCGTCATGGCGGAAGGCGCGGACAAGGAAGAGATCGAGCGCCTCGTGGCGTCGATCGTGGATGTCGTCAAGGCGGAGCTCGTGTAAGGATCGGCGCATGCCCCTATAAGGTAGTTGAGACGCGAAGGCGCCTGCAGATCGTTGCAGGCGCCTTCGTTCCGTATATTAACGGGAGCGGCGGACTTGACGGAACTACTTCACCGTAGGCTGCCCGATCTCGATGCCCGTGTTCTGGAGCTTGAATTCGACGTTCACGTCGAAGTCGGCGTTAGCGAATCGGTCGGGCCAATCCGCCTTCCAATCGCGCCACAATCGATAATGACTCCTGTACAAGGAAAGGCCGATACCGATCACATCGGCTCGCTCTTGCTGCAGGCGGAGCAGCGCGGTCTGCAGCTGCTTCTTCAGATACGCTTCGGTTCTGGCTACGAACTCGGCGGTTTCGGCCGGCGTAACGACCGATTTGCAATTCAGTTCGCTGACCGATCCATTCAGCTGGACATTGGCGACGATACGGAACGTACCGCCTTGAATGACGGGCTTCACGCGCGACGTTAAGGATATGACTTCGATGGAATCGCCAATGGCGCTGCCGCCATTGGCATCGCAAGGCAAGTTAAGCACGCCTCCTTTGTATTCGTCCATCAGCATGATGACATAGGGGGTAAGCGGAGGCGGTACGTACCCCGATACTTTGCCGTCCTGGAAGTTGACGAGCGCCAACCCGCTACCCGCGGCGATTGTCCTAATGTCTTTCTGCAGGGCGTAATAGGGAATGACCGCGGCCGGCCACTCGTCTTCGGCTCGGATATCCAATTCGGTCAGCGTGACGACGAGCGACTTGCCGGCGTAGCGTGCCGATTTCCTCCCGACTTCCCGCAGTTGATTCCCGACGGTGGATTCGATCATGGGTTGGACATTAAGAAAATCTCGGGCCGTACCCTTCGTAATGATGACCGGAATGTCTCCCCGCGGTTCATGATCCCGGACGAAGAAATCGAGGATTTGTCCCAAATCCCTGGTTCGGGCTAGGCGCTCGCCTATTAGTAAAGCGGATAGATGGCTGAGCTGCAGCTTGCGTCCCAACTCGTTGCTGGCATCCCTGACGGCACCGAAGACCGTCTGATTCTCGGTCATGATGTTGATGTAGAACTTCGAGCCCTTGCTCGCCTCTCCCGGAGCCGCTGACCCGCTGCCGGGCTTATACACCTGGGAGGTCAACTGGATCGTGCCGGAGCGCGACAGGTCGATCGCCGCGGTCATCACGAACCCTCTCTCCGTTAGTTCCAGCTTGCTCCAACAGCCTGCGAGGCTGATGGCTACCGTGAAGAGCAGCATCATGACGGCAAGCTTCCTTACTCCGGTTAACCATCCGGCGGTCATGTGCGTTCTCCGGCGCGCTTACCGGCCAAGCGTCTGTTCCTTGGCGAGCGCAACATCGATTTGAGCGAGATCCGGACGAAGATGTCGCGAAGATCCCGGAGCCTCAACGGCGCTAGCGAGGACAAGTAGGGTTGTCCCAGCGTATGAAGGCTAGTCAGATGCAGGAGAAGCAGCAGGGAGACGATCATGATGCCGAATCCGCCGATCAGGCCGGAGGCGAGCATGAGCGGGAAGCGTACGATTCGAATGGCCGCTGCCATCTCGTAATGCGGAATGGTGAAGGAGGCGATCCCGGTGAACGCGACGACGATAACCATGATAGGCGAAGCGATCTTGGCCATGATGGCGGCTTGTCCGATGACCAGCGCGCCAACGATACTGACCGCCGGACCGACCTGCCGGGGGAGGCGTATCCCGGCTTCCCGCAGCAGTTCAAAGGCGATCTCCATAATTAAGGCTTCTATGAACGCCGGGAAGGGGATGCCCTCTCGCGTATCCAGAATCGCCAGCAGCAACACCGTGGGTATCAGTTCGGGATGAAAGGTGGAGAGCGCGATATAGATGCTCGGGAGCATTAGCGCGATTATCATCGCGAACAGCCGGAGCAGTCGAATAAGCGTCGCGATCGTCGTCCTCGTGTAATAATCCTCGCTCGTGCTCAGAAAGTCGACGAGAAGTCCCGGAGCGATCATGATCATCGGAGAATTATCCACCAGAACCAGTATTTTGCCGTCCAGGAGCGCGGCGGCCGCGCTATCCGTTCTCTGGGTGTAGCGGTATTGGGGAAAAGGAGATAGCGTCGAATCCTCGATCCATTCCTCGATGTACGACGTGTCTTGGACCTCGTATTGTTCGATCCCCTTCAACCGCGACCGGAAATGATCCAGCGTATCGCGGTCGACGATATGCTCCAAATAGAGATAGGCGATGCGCGTTCTCATCTCTCCGCCCGCCATCAGGAATTTGATCTTGAGTTCCGGGGACTTCATCCGTTGCCTGAGCAGGGCCAGGTTGCTCTCCATATGCTCGATCGTGCCTTCGCGAGGCCCCTTAACGCTAGGCTCTTCGATCGGCTCCGTCACCTGGCGTCTAGGTACGGTGGCGGCCGAATAGGCGATTGCGCGGTCCCAGCCGTCGATCATGACGACGACGTCCCCTTCCAGTACTCTGTCCTGCAATTCCCGTTGCTCGCCGAGCAACAGGAACGGCTGAGACGATACGCCGCCATTCTCGTAATAATCGGCGATCAGACTCGGGTTCAGATCGTTCGCGGGACCAAGTCGATGGGGGACCATGTCCTGCAGCGCCATTCTCACGAAATGATTGGCACTGTCTTCTACGAAAGAACGGCAATACACGCTAGCGCCCCTTGCGCTATGATCGGGACCGAACCGCCACTCCTCGATTACGATGTCTTCGCAATCCTTGAATACGACGGTTACCCATTGCAGATTGACCGGCAAGGAATCGGAAATGCCGAGCGCCGCATCCGAGTTCGTCCGTTGATTCGCCATGGATCGCGCATCCTCCCTTCTTACGTGCCGCTAAACCGGCTTTTCAGCCACGTTAACCCGGCGAGCAGTCCGATCAGCAGTCCCCCCGTGCCGATAACGGCGAACGGCCAGATCACGAATACTTGCTCGTTGAATTCGCTCGGATTCCTGAACATCGTCAGCGACAGCAGCAAGCAGACAAGCGCAGTGGGATAGACGAGGAGCCGGTCGTCGTTCAGGCGACAGAGCTGCTGCAGCATTTGATTGAAGATGAACAGCAGAATGGTCGTTTTCATATAGGAGCCTAGAATCAGCGCGATACCGATTACGGACTCGATTCGCTGGAATGCCCCTCCGATATGCACCTCTCCCGCGAGACGATACAGAGAGTACTTGAGATGTCCGGCGGCCGGGCCGAATACGAGGACGGTACATAGCGTCGATAAGAGCAGCAGCAGGCCGGCAAAGGCGAGTCCGAGCTGCATGCGTCCGGCGATTCGATTGTCGCGTCCGGGCTCCTTCGGGATGGCGAGCGGAAGAACCAAGGAGAAGAAGAAGACTTCCCCGAACGGGAACCCGCCGGCAATGAATGCTCCGTGCAGCATGCCCTTCATGCCTTGCGGGAGCATAGGCAACAAGTAGACGGGCTCGTATAGCGGAACGGCGAGCACCATGACACCGACGGAGAACAACACCATTACGAAGAGCAGCAGCATGAACATGCGGGCCATGACGACGATGCCGGATCTGGCGCTAAGGGCGGCGGTCGCGAATATCAATGAGTTGAAAACGTAGGTCGGCGTTTCTTTCATCATCACGGTCGTGAAGAAATCGCCGATACCCGCCACGATCGCGGGAATGGCGAACAGGAACATGACGCTTAGAAGAATGCCCGCCGGAACGGTTATGAATCGGCCAAGCAGTTGGTTGCTATATTCGATTAAACCTTTGCCGGGATGCTTGCGATGAAGATATAGGATGCCGGCCAGAATGAGCGCTCCGAAGCCATAGGCGGGAAAGAGCGACATCCAGGCGTCTTGCTTAGCGGCATCCGCCAACGGATTCGGGATGTAGACGATCGCCGAGCCTGTCATGTAAGCGATCAATAGGCGGGCCATCTGAGCGGGGGTCAATGTGGCGGTGTTGCCCAATACGGAATTCACCCTTTCAGCCAGCTGACGACGCTCTTGGCCATCGGTCCGTAAATCCCTTGCATCAGATCCGTCAGATTATACATGGCGCGGCCGCTAATAAATATAATGGCAAGATAGACGGAGACGAGAACGAATACGGAATAGCTTATCGCGGCTTTGACGCTCATCGTCGCCTTTCGCTTCCAATCGCCGACGACAAGCGCGGCGAAGAAGAGGAGGGCGACAATAGCCTTCTCGATCATGGCGGTCCATCCTTTTGGCGTTCCCGACGTTCGGTAGGGCCGTTGATTCATGTATAACATTCGATGGAAAGCGCCGGATTATGCATGCAAACGTTCCAGTTCTTGGGATCCGCAACCGGCAGAAGAAGAGATTGCCGCGGGCAGCCGTTCGGGACAAACCCGCCAAAAAGCTTGCGCAATGGTTGCAAGGCGCTGACAAAACGAATAAGATAAGGTAAGCATTCTAGAATGGAGAGGCAGGGTAGCGGCTAAGGGCAACAACAAGCGCCAGAACTTGTCGAAAATCATGGAAGCGTAACGCGAGGCAGCGGGATCGAATCGGAAACTTGATGCTCGCGAGAACCGGAGTTGCGCATAATAACCATGACTTAGTCAAGTTGACGAGGTGGAGGCGTTCGGACCGTTCGGCGGGGACCTCCCGGCTAAGCATCGTAGCCGACAATCGGATGACAAATCGCTTAGGGCAACCAGGCGGACAATAATCCGATACGATGCATCGAAGATGTCATTCATGGGAAGAGATGTCCGGCGGACCGGAACCGGCCGCGAGCGGGCATGTCGTGCGATAGGGATAGGGGCGCCGCGGGCACCCCTTAATTGAATACGGCTTGTGCGACTTGTACGGCTAGGTTTCGGACGTCCGCTGGACGATACCGAAACGGAGGCTAATTTAAATATGTGCGGAATCGTTGGATATATCGGGTATAGAGAGTCTCAGCCGATCTTGTTGGAAGGGCTGAGCAAGCTGGAGTATCGCGGGTACGACTCTGCCGGCATCGCGGTATTCACGGAGCAAGGCTTGGAAGTGACGAAGACTGTCGGCCGGTTGGCCAACTTGGAGTCTCGCCTGAGCGGCGACCCGCTGCGCGGTACGGTCGGCATCGGCCATACGCGTTGGGCGACGCACGGCAAACCGTCGGACGTGAACTCGCATCCGCATACGGACAATTCGTCGAAGTTCTCCGTCGTGCACAACGGCATTATCGAGAATTATCTGGACCTGAAGGAAGAGCTGATGCTCGCGGGTCATCGCTTCTTGTCCGAGACGGACACGGAAGTCATCTCCCACTTGATCGCGGTCGAGTACGAAGGGGATATCGTCAAGGCGGTTCAACGCGCGGTGAAGAAGATGCGCGGAGCGTTCGCGCTGGGCGTATTGACGGAGCATGAGCCGGATCGCCTGGTGGCGGTACGCTACGCGAGCCCGCTCATCATCGGCGTAGGCGAAGGCGAGAAGTATATCGCTTCGGACATTCCGGCGATTCTCGAGCATACGCGCGACATCTACATCTTGAACGATGGCGAGATGGCCGTGCTGACGCGCGACGGCGTCGAGCTGATGACGATCGAAGGCAACTTCATCTCCAAGGAGATTTTCCACGTCGACTGGGATCTGATGACCGCCGAGAAGGGCGGCTACGATCACTTCATGCTGAAGGAGATCAACGAGCAGCCGCGCGCTTACCGCGATACGATGCTCGGACGCATTAGCGAGGACGGCAAGTCGGTCGTGCTTCCGGAGTTGAAAATCACGGCAGAGCAGCTACGCGGCATTAACCGCGTACACATCGTGGCTTGCGGTACGGCGATGCACGCGGGGCTCGTAGGCAAGAACGTCATCGAATCGCTCGTGCGGGTGCCGGTGGAAACCGATGTTGCATCCGAGTATCGCTACCGTTCGCCGATCATTACGCCTGATACTTTGGTGATCGTCGTCAGCCAATCCGGCGAGACGGCCGACACGCTGGCGGCATTGCGCGAAGCGCAGCGCTGCGGCGCTCGCGTGCTCGCGATCACGAACGTCGTCGGCAGTTCGGTCGCCCGCGAGGCGGATGACGTGATCATCACGCTCGCCGGTCCGGAGATCGCCGTCGCGTCGACGAAGGCTTACACGTCGCAACTCATCGCGTTCTATCTGTTCGGCCTCTACTGGGCGCAGACGAACGGTTCGCAGGACGAAGCGACGATCGCGAACATCCTCGCCGCGATGCAGGCGCTGCCGGAGCAAGCGGAGCACGTGCTTGCGCAAGCGGAGACGATCAAGGGAGTCGCGGAGTCGATCTCCCATCACCACAGCCTGTTCTTCATCGGCCGCGGCGTCGACTACGCCGTCGCGATGGAAGGCTCGCTGAAGCTGAAGGAAATTTCGTATATCCACTCCGAGGCGTACGCCGCGGGCGAGCTGAAGCATGGGACTCTGGCGCTCATCGAAGAGGGCACGCCGGTCATCGCGCTCATCTCGCAGGAGGCGCTGTACGAGAAGACGCTTAGCAACATTAAGGAAGTGAAGGCTCGCGGCGCCGACGTGCTCGGCATCGTCAACGCCGGCCACGAGGCCGAGGTGACGAAGTCCGTCGATCGTCTGTTCGCGATCCCTCGCACGCTGCCGATTCTGACGCCGGCATTGTCGGTCATTCCGCTGCAATTGCTCAGCTACTACGCTTCTCTTGCGCTGGGGCATGACGTGGATAAGCCAAGGAACTTGGCGAAGTCGGTTACGGTGGAGTAATATAAAGCGTTCACTCAATAATATTGGGTGAACGTTTTTTTACTGATTATGTGCATATTCATATGACGTTAAACGAGACTGGTCAGACAAGGAACGATGGTGTACCATAGTGTACACGCCTTACAGCCACAAGGGATTCCAGCTAATTTCGCATTGCGAAATTCGAGTTATTCATTTAGAGCTTTTTTTGTGGGAGGAATCAACAGTGATTGTAAGTACAAAATTTCAGATCCCCCATATACGAAATACGATGGTATCCCGTCCGAAGCTGATGCGCAAGCTTAACGAGGGGATGAAAACCAAGCTGACGCTTGTTTCCGCGCAGGCCGGTTATGGAAAGACGACGGCTTTATGTGAATGGGTGAAACAATGCGGCGCGCTTGCCGCGTGGGTCTCTTTAGATCAGCATGATAATGATTGGACTTCATTTTGGAGTTGCGTAACGGCCTCCATTCAGGAGAGAGTCCCTACCTTTGGCCAAACGATCGGGGTTCTCCTTGAAAAAGGGCGATCGGTATCTTCGGAGCCTATGATCAAGGAACTCTTGAATGAACTGAATCATATAACCCGCGAACTGGTAATCATACTCGACGATTATCATTTCATTGAACTCCCCGATATTCACCGATCATTGAGCTACTTACTGGAACATTTACCTCCGCATATTCATCTTTATATCGCTAGCCGTACCGATTTGCCGATTCCTACTGCCAGACTTCTGGCGATGGGGGAAATGCATGTTATCCAAATGCATGATTTGCGCTTTGAACTGGATGAGGGGTTTGTATTTTTTCGAGAGACGACGGATTTATCGCTAACGAAAGGGCAAGTAACCGAGCTGTTCCATCAAACCGAGGGTTGGGTCAGCGGATTGCAGCTGGCGGCAATCTCATTGAAACGCAGTACGAATATATCGCAATCCATTCAGAAATTTTCGGGTCAACAGCATCATATATCCGATTATCTGCTGGAAGAAGTGTTCCTGCATCAATCGGAAACGATACGGTCCTTTTTATTGGAAACGTCCATTTTAAGTAGAATGAACCATTCATTATGCCAAGCAGTAACGGGCCAAGTGAACAGTCAAGAGCAATTGGAGAGACTGGAGCAGCTGAATTTATTCCTTATACCCTTAGACGAGGAGCGGAATTGGTATCGTTATCACCATTTGCTTTCCGATTTCCTGCGACGGCTAGGGTCCAGAACGGATTCGGACAAATGGATTCAATCGCACATCCGCGCGGCGAATTGGTTGGAAAAACACGGGTTCGATGAAGAGGCGGTGGAGCATTACTTAGAAGGCCAACAGTATATGGATGTTATTCGGTTGATCGAGAAAAATCCCCCTGCCTTGATGCAGTCGAAGAGTGCCGCGTTGATGAGATGGATAACGGTTTTACCTGAAAGCTCCTTTGCGGAGAAGCCAATGATCGAAATATTCTATATAGCCGTAATGTTGCTAGGAGGCAAGAGGGAAGCCGCTATGCAGAGAATGGCGCAAACCAAAATCCGGTTCGAAGCACTGCAAGGGAAATTACCCGAGGTAGACTGGAACATGGTTATGGGTAATATCTATTTCTATAGCGGTATGGCCTCTTATCTCCAAAACGACTTTGCGCGAGCATCGGATTATTTGGCCCTTACGGAACGATATATGCCGGAAGGAAGCTACTTTCAGGTGATGGGGGTAAACCGTTATGAAGGGTATAGCAGGAATTATGATCAATTAACTTTAATCAAAGATCTATACGGCGCGGAAGACTTCCTCTTGAAATGGATTAAAGTATGGGAGCATAAAAATAGTTATCCTTTTATCGGCTATTTTTACTTGGCATATATCCATTTGCTGTATGAGTGGAATCGCTTGGATGAGGCGGAATTTTACGTCGGTCAGTCATTGGAGCGCATGTACCATCAGCCTCTTGCGCGAATTACGATCCAATTGGGCATCGCTGCATCGCGGATCGAGCAAGCCAAAGGAAATCCAAAGCGAGCGTCCGAACGATTGGCGCAATTGAAGTCGATAATCGATACACCCGATTATGATTTATTCGTCGTGAAAATCGAAACGGAACAAGCTTATCTATCTTTGCGGCAAGGCTCGCTCCAAGATGCGCTTGATTGGTTGCACAGGTGCGGTCTTGCGCACACGGACGAGGTTTCGTTGAATCTTATGGCAGAGCATCTAATTGCGGCTAGAGTGCTTGCGGCGTGTGAACGAATAGAAGAAGCGCTGTACCTGTTGGAAAGATTATATCTCTTGGCGTGCAAGGGAGACTGTCTCCGCGATCGCGCAAAAGTATTAATCGTGCAAAGCGTGACGCTATGGCATTCGGGTCAAACGGAGACTGCGCTCGTTAAATTGGGCACTGCTTTGGAATTGGCCAAGCCGGATGGATATATTCGCAGTTTTATCGACGAAGGTTATGTTATGGCGGAGATGCTTACCGCATATTCAAAGGTTCAACAAGATAGCGATTCTTCTTCGAGTTTCTATGTTAAGCAACTGTTGCGTGCTATGAATGATACATCAGAGGTTGATCAATCGCCGAAAGAAATACTTACAGGTCAGGAATATAAAATTTTGCTGCTAATCATGGATCGATTGATGAACAAGGAAATTGCCGAGCGTCTGAATATCACGGTAGATACCGTGAAATTTCATATTAAAAATATCTACAAAAAGCTTGAAGTAAACAATCGTAAACAAGCCATGCAACGTGCAATGCAATTATAGAGACTTGGTTAAAATGCTTATCCTGTTCCTAAAAACCTACCCCAGGCGGGTAGGTTTTTTTTGTTTTACTTTATTTTATAGTAGAGACGAATATCGAATCTAGACCGAGGTGAGTGAAACCATTTATGAACAAACGTTGGATTTCTTTAATACTGTCATTCCTTATTCTATTGGGGCTGATCCCTACTTTTGCTAGCGCTGCTTCTACTGATCATTGGGTTAATCGGAAACCCGATAACCTAGCTATTAGCAGTTCTCAGGACGTCTGCTATAGTGACGTTAACGGTAAGTTTATGGCGGTGACTGATGAGGGATTCATCTTAACCTCGACTGACGGAACGAGTTGGACGGCACACGCCCCGGTAAATACAGCCAGACTTTCTAGTATCAGTTGCGATAATGGCAAGTATGTGGCTGTGAGAAGAGATGGAGATACAACGTCCTCTAGTGACGGAGTGACCTGGAAAACGGGTTATACCCTCAATAATGATGCACAACTCTGGGGCGTTAGCTACGGCCAAGGTCTGTATGTGGCAGTGGGGAGCAAAATTAATGTTACTAGAATAGGAGCCATATACACCTCTACGACGAGTGGGACGCCGGACTTATGGACGGAGCGCAATCCAAGCACCACGTCAATACTTACGGGCGTCACCTACGGCAACGGAAGGTTTGTGGCGGTGGGGAAATCTGGAACGATACTGACCTCCAATAACGGAGAGAGTTGGACGAGCAGAATTTCGGGCACAGATACTGATCTTGCAGGCGTCAAATACCTGAATGGTAAGTTTGTATCCTGGGCAAGAGACGGAAAAACGATATTGACCTCCGTTGACGGAGTGAGCTGGAGTAAGATCACCACGTCGGGCATCATCTGCGCGGCATGCGAGTTGTCAAATGCTGGTGTCCTTCATAGTGTCTCCTACGGCGATGATACGTATGTCGGGGTGGGTCCAAGTAATTCTATATATACCTCCAGTGACTTAGTGAGTTGGACGAAAAGCTATGGGGGTACGGGCGGGTCTTTTAATGGCGTCACCTACGGCAACGGCACGTTTATCGTGGTAGGTAATGGAGCAGCCTTATTTCAAAACATTGATCCCCCAACGTACACGATTACTTATAACGGCAATGGCAGTACGGGAGGAACCGTGCCAACGGATAGCAATCCGTATGCGCAAAATGCACCGGTAACCGTATTAGGAAACACGGGAAGCTTGGTGAAGATGGGCAACACGTTCGCAGGTTGGAACACGGCGGCCAACGGAACCGGAACACCATATGCGGCAAATGCAACGTTCGGCATGGGAGCGGCGAACGTGACGCTGTACGCGCAGTGGACGGTCAACCCGACATACACCGTAACGTACAACGGCAATGGCAGTACGGGAGGAATCGTGCCAACGGATAGCAATCCGTACGAGCAACATGCAACGGTAACCGTATTAGGAAACACGGGAAGCTTGGGGAAGACGGGCCACACGTTCGCAGGTTGGAACACGGCGGCCGACGGAACAGGGACGCCCTATGCGGCAAATGCAACGTTCGGTATGGGAGCGGCGAACGTGACGCTGTACGCGCAGTGGACGGTTAACCCGACATACACCGTTGCGTATAACGGCAATGGCAGCACGGGAGGAACCGTGCCAACGGATAGCCATCCGTATGAGCAACATTCAACCGTAACCGTATTAGGAAACACGGGAAGCTTGGTGAAGACGGGCAACACGTTCGCAGGTTGGAAC